>NZ_CP135029.1 GCF_039392895.1 Buchnera aphidicola (Mindarus keteleerifoliae) | reverse complement strand
AATATTAGTATTAATTAATATTAATTAAAAAAACACAATAATAACAATCTTTAAAGTTTATTTGATGGATGTACGAAGAGTTATTCGATAGTTATCCCCAGACTTATCTACAGAAATATCAGATATGTCCACAGGTTAGACCAAAATAAAAAAGATGCCAGTTTTTAGGCTTTCTCCGGCGTTTATTTGATGGATGTACGAAGAGTTATTCGATAGTTATCCCCAGACTTATCTACAGAAATATCAGATATGTCCACAGGTTAGACCAAAATAAAAAAGATGCCAGTTTTTAGGCTTTCTCCGGCGTTTATTTGATGGATGTACGAAGAGTTATTCGATAGTTATCCCCAGACTTATCTACAGAAATATCAGATATGTCCACAGGTTAGACCAAAATAAAAAAGATGCCAGTTTTTAGGCTTTATAAATTACACCATTCTATCACCCTTTCTAAAAAAAATGTTCCTTTGGTTGTTATTATAGATTCGGGATGAAATTGAAATCCGCAAATTCTATCAGTATTATTTCTTACTGACATTACTATATTCTTAAAAAATGAATTTATAACTAATGTATTTGGAATTTTTGTACCAATAAGTGAATGATATCTAGCTACTGTAAATGGATTTGAGATATTAAAAAACATCTCTTTTTCATCATGTTTAATTAACGATGCTTTTCCGTGTAAAATTTCGTTAGCTGATGTTATTTCTCCACCATATGATTTTATAATTGCTTGATGTCCTAAACAAATTCCAATGACAGGAATTTTACTTTTTACTTTTTCTATTAATTTTATCATGCAACCTGCATCTTCGGGATTTCCTGGACCAGGAGAAAGAACTAAAATTGGGTTTTTTACATTTTTTAATTTTTTTAAAATTACATTTACATTAATATGATTTCTATAAATTAAAACATGATGACCTAGTGTTCTTAATTGATCTACTAAATTATATGTAAAAGAATCCATATTATCTAATAAGATTATATTATTTTGCATTCTAAAAAATGTCTCCTTTAAAGTTATGAGCTTTGCTTATAGCCATGAGTACAGCTAATGCTTTATTTTTGCTTTCATTGGCTTCTTCTTTCGGAATAGAGTCAAATACTACTCCTGCTCCAGACTGTATAGTTGCAACTTTATCTTTTACATAAGCTGATCTGATTATAATACATGTATCAAATATTTGTGAAATAGTAAAATACCCTATAGATCCTCCATAACTTCCCCGGCTTTTTTTTTCTATTTTTGATATTAGTTCCATTGCTTTTATTTTTGGAGCTCCTGTTAAAGTTCCCATATTCATACAGGCTTGATATGCATGGAATATATCCAAATCAGTTTTTAATTTTCCTACTACTTTTGAGACTAAATGCATTACACATGAATATTTGTCTACTTTCATTAACTCAGAAACGTATCTTGTTCCAGGTTCACATATTTTAGCTAAATCATTTCTTGCCAAATCAACTAGCATTAAATGTTCACTTAATTCTTTTTGATCAGTCCTCATTTCTAATTCAATTCTGCTATCCAAATCCAAATCTATAGAACCATCTTCTTTTTTTCCTCTAGGCCTAGTACCTGCTATTGGATAAATTTCTATTTCTCTATTAATAGGATTAAACTTTAAAGAACTTTCTGGAGAAGCACCAAACAAAATAAATTCCTTATCTTGCATAAAAAACATGTAAGGACTTGGATTTTCTTTTTTAAGTAATTTATATGAAAGTAAAGAATTTTCACAAGGTAAATAAAATTTTCTTGATGGAACTATTTGAAAAATTTCTCCATTTTGAATTTCAATTTTCATTTTTTTTACAATTTTGCAAAATTCTGAATCGCTTATATTTTTAGTTAATTTGAAATTTTTTATTTTTTTGAAAGGTACTTCATTTTCTAATTTTAGTAATTTTTTTTCAATTTCTAGAACTCGATTAGCTAATCTTTCTTCTTCTGAATGATTTTTTTTAAATAAAGTTGTTTGTATTAAGCAAGTTTTTTTTTTATGGTCTAAAATGATTAAGACTTCTGCTAAATAAAAACAAAAATCTGGACATTCATTGTCATCTTTTAATGAAGGTAGTTTTTCAAAGTTAGAAACTAAGTCATAAGAAAATAAACCTCCAAAAAACATTGATTTAGGATATTTTTCAGATTTTTTAAAATTTTTGAACATTAACCGAAAACATTCAAAAATAGAATTTGATCTTAATTTTTTATCTTCATCAAAATTTTTAGTTTCATTTAAAATTTTTAAAATTAAATTTTTTTTATAAGAAATTATCTTAATATTATTGGATAATGAATTAAGTAATAATTTAATAATTTCTTTTCCATTTTTTGAATATGGAACAAAAGTAACAGTATTTTTTTTGGAAAAAATTTTCAGTGCAGTATCTGAAATAATCATGCTTTCCAAAGCATGCTTATTTTTTATTTCTGCTGATTCTAAAAGTAAAGTAGAATGTTTTTTTTTACAAATATTATGAAAAATAATGGTTGGATCAGATCTGTAAATTGTTTTTTTTTGTTTAGTATAAATTTTATTATTCATTTTTTATTTTTTTAAATATTTTTTTAATTTCTTTGAAAAAAAAATTAAAAAAAAATATTTTTTACAATCCAATTACTTTACAGAAAAAAGAAAAAAAGTCAAATGATATTGTTATCTATTAAGAAAAAAATAATATTAAATATTAATGTTAAATATTAATACTAAAT
>NZ_CP135028.1 GCF_039392895.1 Buchnera aphidicola (Mindarus keteleerifoliae) | reverse complement strand
CTATATTTATTTCTTGATCAAATTTAGCATTTTTATCAGATTTTAAATTATTCCAAAATTTTATTGCTTTTTTCCATTCTTCTCCTTTAGGAGCATATTTTTTATTTTTTAAATAATCATAAGTTTTTTTATCTGGAGCAATAATTCCTGATTTTGCTCCCATTTCAATAGCCATATTACAAATAGTCATTCTTCCTTCCATACTTAATTCTGATATTACATTTCCTGCGAATTCTACTATAAATCCATTTCCACCTGAAGTAGACATTTTTTTTATTATGAACAGTATAATATCTTTAGCTGTAATATATTTAGGTATTTTTCCAATTACATTAATTCTCATCGTTTTAAGACGATTTTGTTTAATTGTTTGAGTTGCAAAAACATGTTCAACTTCTGATGTTCCAATTCCAAAGGATAATGTTCCGAAAGCTCCATGAGTTGATGTATGGGAATCTCCACAAACTATAGTCATTCCTGGTAATGTCATTCCTTGTTCTGGACCTACAACATGTACAATTCCTTGTTCTGGATGGTTTAAGCTAAATAGTTGAATATTAGATTCTTTGCAATTTTTGATTAATTGATTTATCTGAATTTTTGCTGATTTTTCAAGTTGATTAATTTCTCTTTCTATAGTTGGTACATTATGATCCATTGTTGCAAAAGTTTTATTTGGTTTTCTAACAGTTCGATTTTTAATTCTTAAAGATTGAAATGCTTGAGGTGATGTTACTTCATGAATTAAATGAAGATCTATATATATAATAGGTGTTTCTTCTTTTTCTTCATGTATTAGATGAGCATCATATATCTTTTGATATAATGTTTTTTCCATTTTTTTCATACTCTTTTATTAAAAATTCAGTTATAAGGTTTCCCATTTCTTTTGTAGTTACAAAGTTCTCTTTATTGTTTGAAATATCTAAAGTTCGATAACCTTTTTTTAAAACTTCATTTATTGATTTATTTATGGCAAAAGCTATTTTTGGTTTATTTAAACTATATTCTATTAACATTGATAAAGATAAAATTTGAGCAATTGGGTTTGCTACATTTTTGTTTTGAATATCAGGTGCAGATCCTCCAGCTGGTTCATACATTCCGAATTTTTTTTCATTAAAGCTTGCTGATGGTAGCATTCCAATAGAACCTGTAATCGCTGCACATTCATCAGACAAAATGTCCCCGAATAAGTTGGAAGTTAAAATTATATCAAATTGACTTGGATCTTTTATAATTTGCATTGCAGCATTATCTACATATAAATGCTTAAGGGGTACAGAAGGAAATTTTTTTGCTATTTTTTCAACTGTTCTTCTCCATAGCACAGAACTTTCTAAAACATTAGCTTTATCAATTGATGTTATTTTTAATTTTTTTTTCTGAGCTATTTCAAATGCAATATTTGCTATTCTTTTTATTTCGAATTCAGAATAAATTTCTGTATCGAAAGCATATTTTTCATTTTTATTTTTTTTTATTCCTTTAGGTTTACCAAAATATATTCCTCCTGTTAATTCTCTAATGCAAAGAATATTAAATCCTTTCAAAGTAATTTCTTTTTTTAATGGAGATAAATTTTGAAGTTCAATGTGTAATTTTGCAGGTCGAAGGTTACAAAAAAAATTAAATTTTTTTCGTAATTTTAATAATCCACTTCGTTCAGGTTGTTTATTTAAGGGTAAGAAATTCCATTTAGGACCTCCTACTGAACCTAATAAAATAGCATTAGCTTTTTTACAACCAGAAATGGTTATTTCAGGTAATCCTGTTCCAAATTTATCTATAGCGATTCCTCCAATATGATATTCTTTGGTTTTAATGTTTAAATTGAAATAATTGTTAAGGACTTTAATAATTTTGTAAGTTTCATTTATAACTTCAGGTCCTATACCATCTCCAGGTAAAACAGCAATAATTTTTTGTTTTTTTTTCATTGGATTATTATTAATATTTAATTAAGTGAATGGATTTAATTTATATAATTATATCATATAAATGAAGTCAAAAATTTTATTAAGAATAATTTTTTATGGATTTGTTTTTGTTTATATTTTTTTTTTGTTTTAATTAGTTTATTGTTATTTTGCATTTATTCTATAAAAGCATATAAATCAAAAACCACTTGCATATATATGCACAAAAAAAGAAAATTAAACAAAAAATATTACAACAAGAAAAATTTTTTCATTAAAAATGATATTATTTTTCACACAATCAAAAAAATATATAAAAAAATCAAACAATTCCCCTTACAAAAAAAATTGCATTTAAAATTTCTTAAATTTACTTTATTTTTATGTAACTAAGTTATTTGCTATTTTTTTCAATCGAAAATATTCAAAACTTACCTGTTTTTTCAATTCTATAGAACCCATTTTTATTAATTCTTCTAAAGAATATCTTTTCACGATCCTATTCAAAATGTATTGTCTAGCCACTCTTTCTTCTAATTGAAATATCTTTTTTGCCTCTCTTTTTTGCTTTTCTATTATGTACCTAGATTTTCTATATTGAAAAATTTTTTCAATATACTGTTCTTTAGTTTTTCTCTTAATATCCGAAAAATTAATAAAGATTTTTCCCTTTTCAATTCTTTTTTGATTAATCCAATTTAATTGTCTTTTTTTTACTTGATTTAATCTTGATTTTGATATTCCGAATAACATAAAAAAAAGGGGTGTCAAAGTTATAATTTTCGGAATATAAGTTCCCATAATTCGATCCCATATTTTTTCACATGTTACATATCCCATAGGCTCCATAAAATCAGTAATCAATCGAGACGCTCTAGTTATCGACTTATTTCCTGCTTTCGAAATGGTTGATAATCCACATTCATCGGATAAGGTTTCAATGGAAGCCATCACTAATTGAGAAGAGATATTAAAATGATATAACATAGCTTGAACTATAGCTCTCATAGCTCTAGCTCTATGTTCATTTAACCTCCTAAATCTAGGTAATATATTTCCTGTAATTGGATTAATAGGTTGTATAGTATAATTTATTTCACTTCTAGCAACATCAGTCTCAGAAGCTTTTTTAATTGCATAACGAATAAAAGCAGGTCTTTTACTTTTACTTTTTGGTTGTTTAAAAATAGGATAAAGATTATGAATATAGTTTTTTCTAGACACTATAACCTGAACTTAGGCGGGAAATAAAAAAAGTTAATAATTTCAACGCATCGAAGATATTTTTAATATCTATATTTTAGTTTTCAAAGTTACGTCGGTCCGCCCAAATTTCAATAAATTTGAAAACTACTGCGCCTGGGGAAAAATTCACCCCTACCTAACCACTTTTAAAATGGGGTGGTTTATCCCAAAATAATAAATAAATCTTAAAATATTTAAATAATTTATTACTAATAAATATTCAATATTAATTGAGCATTATCAAAAAATTTTAATGTATAAAATTTTTTTAATACAACTACTACCGTTTATAATAATGTAATTATTTTTTATATGCAATAAATTATATTTATAAAGAAATAATTTGATTTTTATACATAAAAAATTAAATATTTTTTATTTTTTTATAACGTCGTATGTTATTAATTACATTAACCATAGCTTGAACTATAGATTCTATAATATCTTCAGTTACTCCAATTCCATAGAAAGATCGATTGTTATAATTCGCTCTTATATTTATTTTTTTTATTTCTTTTTTATTATTTTTCTCAACATTTAACTGAATTTCTTTCATCAAAAAGTGATAATTTGTTAATTTTTTTAATAATAAATATATAGTTTCTATTAAACTATCATTAGTTTTCATAGTAAATGTATGCTTTTTCTTTTTAAAAGATAATTTTATTTTTACAACAGTTGAACCTTCTATTTTTTTTTTCATACTAAAATATTCTAATTTATAATAAGATATTTTTTCTTTTATTTTATCAGAAAAAGCCAAAGCTTCTAAATCATAATCAAAAACTTGTCCTCTTTCGTCTGCTAATTTTAAAAATTTTGAATATAATTGGTCAATATTATAATTACTTTCATGATATCCCATTTCTTTCATATAAAATTTTACAGCTGCCCTGCCTGAACGGGAAGTTAAATTAAGTCTGACTGTTTTTAATCCTATAACTTTAGGATCAATTATTTCATAATTTTTTTTATTTTTTAAAACACCATCTTGATGAATTCCAGAAGAATGAGAAAAAGCATTACTACCTACTATTGCTTTATTAATAGGAATAGCAATGTTGCATATTCGACTAACGATCTGACTAGTTTTATAAATTTCTTTATGTTTAATTGTAGTATAAACATTTAAAGATTTTTCATGTAACTTAATAGCCATTATTATTTCTTCCAAAGCAGCATTTCCAGCTCTTTCTCCTAAACCATTGATAGTTCCTTCTATTTGTCTAGCCCCTGCTTGTATAGCTGAAATTGAGTTAGCTACTGCCATTCCTAGATCATTATGACAATGTACAGATATTACTGCTTTATCAATATTATATACTTTATTTTTTAACACTTTAATTATTTTACCAAATTTATTCGGAATTGCATAACCTACTGTATCTGGAATATTAATTGTTTTCGCTCCAGCATGTATTGCTTTTTCAACAATTTTACATAAATTATCTAAAGAAGTTCTTCCTGCGTCTTCACAGGAAAATTCTATATCATCTGTATATCTTAATGCTCTTTTAATTGAAGAAACTGTCATTTCAATAATTTCTTCAAAATTTTTCTTTAATTTTGACTTAACATGAATATCTGAAGTTCCTAAAAATAAATGTATTCTAAATAAATCAGAAGAACTCATTGCTTCTGCTGCAACATCTATATCTTTTTCAAGACATCTAGCTAAACTGCATATTTTACTATTTTTAATAACTTGAGATATTTTTTGTATAGATTTAAAATCACCGGGAGAAGAAATCGGAAATCCTGATTCTATCACATCAACACCCATTTTTTCTAGAGAAATTGCTATTTTTAATTTCTCTTTTACTTTTAAACTTGCTTTTAATGCTTGTTCTCCATCTCTTAACGTAGTATCTAATATAATTATTTTATTTTTCATTTTTTCCCTTTTTATAAATATATTATTAGTTATTAAACAATTTTAGAACAATAAAAAAATTCAGTAATAAAAATTTGATTTTTTAAAAAAATATGATATTATTTTTATAGATCAATCCCTTCAGAGTTATGTCGGCCCGCCCAAGCATCAATAACTCTGAAGGGAATTTTTTTTAAAAAAAATTTAATGGCCTTTATCTCGAGTTAAAAAAAGAAAAAATATTTTTTTCATATTTTTCTATTTTTTCTTTCCACTTCATCGTTGAATCAATTGTATCAAATCCATTTAATAAACAAAACTGATGAAAATTATTAATCTTAAAATCAAATTCCTTTTCTTGTATTGAAATTTTTTTTTCTTCTAAAAAAATTTTTCCGATAATATTTTTATTTTTTTTTATTAAAGTAAATAAATTTTCAATTATTTTGAATTTTAACGGAATCAATAGTAATTGATTGCTTATACTATTGTTATAAAAAATATCTGCAAAACTTGGAGCTATAATTGCTTTAAATCCGTAATCAATTAAAGCCCAAACAGCATGTTCTCTAGATGAACCACATCCAAAATTTTCTCTAGTTAACAAAATAGTTGAATTTTTATAATTAACATTATTTAAAATAAATTTTGGATTTGGTACATTTACATCTCCATTCAGAAATCTCCAATTGAAAAACAAATATTTTCCGAATCCCGTTTTTTTTATTTCTGTTAAAAATTGTTTAGGGATAATTGCATCTGTATCTACATTTGATTTGTTTAAGGGTATTATTTTACCTTGATGTGTTAATGTTGTTTTCATTTTTTCCTTAGTTTAGTTAAACTTTCTAATATCTATAAATCTTCCTGCAATTGCTGCCGCTGCAGCCATAATAGGACTCACTAAATGAGTTCTTCCCTTTCTACCTTGTCGATCTTCAAAGTTTCTATTACTAGTGGAAGCACATCTTTCTCCTGGATTTAATCTATCTTCGTTCATTCCTAAACACATAGAACAACCTGGATGTCTCCATTCAAATCCAGCTTTTATAAAAATTTTATCTAATCCTTCTTCTTCAGCTTTTTTTTTAACTAACCCAGAACCAGGTACTACAATGGCTTGTACTTTAGAAGAAACAAATTTATTTTTAATAAATTTTGCTGCTTCTCTTAGATCTTCTATTCTTGAATTTGTACAAGAACCAATAAATACTTTATCTATCTTTAATTCGTTTAAATAAATTCCTGATTTTATTTTCATATAAGATAAAGCATCTATCATTGCTTTCTTATTTGATTTATCATTATGAATATTTACAAAAGGAATTGGTTCACTTATTCCTACAACTTGATCTGGTTTTGTTCCCCAAGTAATTTGTGGTTCTAAATTTGATATAT